>DASVBS010000032.1 GCA_036375715.1 Longimicrobiaceae bacterium
AGCGCCCTCTCCGACGGGGACCAGTCGCTCACCATCGACTCCTTCACCGACCTCATGCGACGCCTCGCCCCCTTCGCTCAGGCCGCCGGCCGCGAGCTCGTCTCCACTCCCCTCGCCGCCGTCGCCTGACCATGGCCGGCGAAGAGATGGACCGGCTCCGCGAGGAGATCGAGGCGGTCGACAGATCGATCATCGAGCTGATCGCGCGCCGCGTCGAGCTCGCCCGCGAGATTGGACGCGCCAAACGAGCCGCCGGCCTCCCCACCCTCGATCCCGCACGCGAGGCGGCGGTGGTGCGCCGGGCGGGGCAGATCGCGCGCGAGGTGGGGATCGAGGACGAGGACGTGCGCTACATCTTCTGGCACCTCATCGGCCTCGCGCGACGGGCGCAGAACGAAGTCTGACCGCGGGGTTTCCGCTGTGGAAGCCTGGCAACGTCCGAGTTGCCAGCCCACTGTCCCGGGGCTAGGTTACCGCGCACCAGTAGGATGCGCCCCTGGCCCCGTGATTGCGGCGGTCATGAGGCTCCATGGCCGGAATAGTATCCGCTCCGCCGGATTCTGATATATGAGTAGCAGCCAAACTCCGCCTCGCGTCCCCTACGGCTACGCGCCGGAAGGCAAGGACAACGGGGTGGTCAAGAGCAAGGGCAAGCCCACGCTTCACCTGGCGGAGGGCCAAGCAGGGGTCCCCCTGCGCGCGCGCAAGCCGGAATGGCTGAAGGTGCGCGCCCCGGGTGGCCCGAACTACCTGCGCCTGCAGAAGATGATGCGGGATCAGCGCCTCCACACCGTGTGCGAGGAGGCGCACTGCCCGAACATCGGCGAATGCTGGGAGTCGGGAACCGCCACCTTCATGATCCTGGGCGACGTCTGCACCCGCGCGTGCAAGTATTGCGCGGTGGCTCACGGCATGCCCACCGAGCTGGACCTCGACGAGCCTCGCCGGGTCGCCGACTCGGTCGTCGCGATGGGTCTCGAGCACGCCGTCATCACCTCCGTCAACCGCGACGAACTGCGCGACGGCGGGGCGAGCATCTATGCCGCCACGATCCGGGAAATCCACGCACGGGTGCCGGGTTGCTCGGTCGAGGTGCTGATCCCCGACTTCAAGGGGAACGAGGACGCCCTGCGGCTGGTGGTGGAGGCGAAGCCGGAGATCCTCGCCCACAACGTGGACACCGTCGAGCGGTTGATGCGCGCGATACGCCCCGGCGGGCGCTACTGGCGCAGCATCTCCATCCTCGGCGCGGTGAAGCGCATGGATCCCTCGATGTTGACCAAGAGCGCCATCATCCTGGGAATGGGCGAGACCGAGGAAGAGATCTACGCCACCATGCGCGACCTCCGCGAGGCGTCGGTCGACATTCTCACGCTGGGTCAGTACCTACGCCCCTCCGAGCACCACATCCCGCTCGATCGCTGGGTGACGCCGGAAGAATTCCGGCGGTGGAAGGAAATCGGAGAGAAGGAGCTCGGCTTCGCCCACGTCGAGTCCGGGCCCCTGGTTCGCTCGTCCTATCACGCGAAAGAGCAGGCACGCCAGACAGTGGCTGGCGGCGTGGGCAGGATCACGGAGATCCTGGAGGCGGACGTAGACGGCGAGGTGGAGATCGACCCGGTCGAAGCGGAGGCTCGTCGGCACCTGGCCTCGAACGCGGCGCCTCCACGCCTCGTCCAGATCGGTGGCCTGTAGTCACTCCCCGCCGTACGTCGTACGGGTCTGTCGGAGACCGCCCGCACGGAATAGTGGGGGCGGCCCGGCAGAGCGCATAAACATCGGCTGATCACATGGCTGACACGAAGACGAAGAAGGGCAAGGCAGACCGTCCCGCTCCGCACGACTTTCCCTCGTCGCCGGAAACCCCGCCGCAGGATCCTGCGTGGGAGCAGGAGGGCAAGCCCGACCTGACTCCGGAGGAGCGCATGCAGGGGCTGCCGCAGGAGAAGCTGCGGCGGATGATGCGCGACATGCTGCTGGGGAGGCGCTTCGAGGAGAAGGCCGCGGAGGCGTATGCGGTCGCCAAGATCGGCGGCTTCTGCCACCTGTACATCGGTCAGGAAGCCGTGGCGGTCGGCGGCATCCACACGCTCCGGGACGGTGACTATGTCATGACCGCCTACCGGGAGCACGTGCACGCTCTGCAGATGGGCGCGCACCCGAACGCGGTCATGGCCGAGCTGTATGGCCGCAAGGACGGGATGTCCGGCGGCAAGGGCGGCTCGATGCACATGTTCTCCAAGGAGCACAACTACCTCGGCGGCCATGGCATCGTGGGCGGTCAGATCCCGCTCGCCCTTGGTGTGGCCTGGAAGATCAAGTACCGCGGGGAAGACCGCGTGATGCAGGTCTACCTCGGCGAAGCCGCGGTCAACCAGGGCGCTTTCCACGAGTCGCTGAACATGGCCGCGCTCTGGAAGCTGCCGCTGGTGGTGATCGTGGAGAACAACCGCTTCGGCATGGGCACGGCGTGGGAGCGCGCTTCTTCGCTCTACGACATCTCGCAGAAGGCCAGCGCCTACGCGATGCCTTCCGCGGTCGCCGACGGCATGGACGTCCTCGACGTATACCGCGTCGTGAAGCCGGCCGTCGACCGAGCCCGTAGCGGCGGAGGGCCCACGCTGATCGAGGCACGCACCTATCGGTTCGTCGGGCACTCGATGTCGGACCCGGTCTCGGGCGTCTACCGCACCAAGGAGGAAGTCGAAGAGGAGAAGCTCAACGACCCCATCCGCATCTACGCGAACTTCCTCGCGGAGCAGGGGATCCTGTCGCAGGAAGAGCTCGAGAAGATGGACGAAGAAGTGAAGGCGATCTCCGAGGCGGCCGCCGAGTTCGCCGACAAGTCGCCGGAGCCTTCCCCCGAAGAGCTGTACCGGGACGTCTACGCCAACGAAGACGTAGCGGGCAGGCTCTTCTTCGACGGCAGGAACTGAGGCGAGTATCCTGGGCGGCGCTATCCGCGAGCGGTCCGAATACCCGGTGGCACGGCAGCGGAAGCGGAACCCGGCACCGACGACCGGGCCTCAGCAGGATGATCGCTGACTGATAACTGACAACCGATAACGGATAACCTCATTCATGGCCGTAATCACCTACCGCGACGCCCTCAACCAGGCGCTCGTCGAAGAGATGGAGCGGGACCCTGACGTCTTCCTCATGGGTGAGGAGGTCGGGGTCTACAATGGTGCGTACAAGGTGTCGAAGGGGTTGCTCGATCGCTTCGGTGACATGCGGGTGGTGGACACACCGATCACCGAGCTGGGCTTTGCCGGACTGGGGATCGGCGCCGCCATGGTGGGTCTGCGGCCCGTCATCGAGTTCATGACCTGGAACTTCTCCATGCTTGCCATGGACCAGGTCTGGAACTCGGCCGCCAAGCTGCTCTCGATGAGCGCGGGCCAGTTCAAGATTCCCGTCACCTTCCGCGGACCCAACGGAGCCGCCCTCCAGCTGGCCGCGCAGCACTCCCAGGCGCTCGAGGCGGTATACGCCCACTTCCCCGGCCTCAAGATCGTCACCCCCGGCACCCCCGCCGACGCGAAGGGCCTGCTCAAGGCCTCCATCCGCGACGACGACCCGGTGTGCTTCTTCGAGGGGGAGATGCTCTACAACATCAAGGGCGAAGTCCCCGAGGACGAGGACTTCGTCATTCCGCTCGGCGTGGCCGACCTGAAGCGAGAGGGATCGGACGTGTCGATCATCACGCATGGGAAGATGATCAACCTCGTCCTGCAGGCCGCGCAGCAGCTGGAGAAGGAGGGCATCAGCGCCGACGTGCTGGACCTTCGGACCCTGCGGCCGCTGGACGTCGACGCCATCCTGCGCACCGTCGCGAAGACGAACCGGGTAGTCCTGGTCGAGGAGGGCTGGCCTTACAGCGGCATCACCGCCACCATCGCGGCGATCATCCAGGAGGAGGCCTTCGACCACCTCGATGCCCCCGTCCTGCGGGTCACCCAGGCCGACGTCCCGATGCCCTATGCCAAGGGCCTCGAGAGGCTCGCGAAGCCGAGCGTCGAGCTGATCCTGGAGAAGGTGAATAGGGTGTTGTACAGATGAGAAGCCAGAAGAAGAGGAGCCAGAAGCCAGAAGGTGCAGTGGGACTGCCTCGCTGACTTCTGGCTCCTGGCTCCTGGCTTCTGACTTCTTTCAGCCACAATCGAACAACCGAACTATCGTCGCAAATGGCCACCAAAGTCTACATGGAAGCGCTGTCTCCGACCATGGAGGAGGGGCGCCTGATCACCTGGCTGAAGAAAGAGGGTGATGAGATCGCCGAGGGGGATGTGCTGGCGGAGGTCGAGACAGACAAGGCGACCATGGAGCTGGTGGCCCGGGGGAGCGGCCTCCTCCGCAAGGTGATTCTGCCGGAGGGCGAGACGGCGAGCGTCGGGGCGGTCATCGCCGTCATCGCCGGGGCGGACGAGGACATCTCGTCGATCATCGCGGAGGCGGGCGGCGACGGCGCGGCGCCTCCGACTGCGGCTGCCCCCGCGGGCGCAGCCAAGGAGGCGGAGGAGAAGGGGGCCGCTGCCGCGGCCGCGGGACCGGCCGCCGAGGGAACCGGCGCGGTGGCAACCGCCCCCGCTCCGGCGCCTGCTCCTTCCGCGGCGGCCGCCGACGGCGCCGAGGCGGGGGGACGGGTCAAGGCATCGCCACTCGCGCGGCGACTGGCCAAGCAGGGCGGTCTGTCGCTCGACCAGATCTCCGGCACCGGCCCGGGCGGGCGCATCATCAAGCGCGACATCGAAGCCGCCCTCGAGGGGGCCCCGGCTGCCGCGGCGGCTCCCGCGGTAGCAGCACCGGCCCCCACCGCCGAGGCCGCCTACGCCGACGTCCCGCTCTCGCAGATGCGGAAGACCATCGCGCGTCGGCTCACGCAGTCGATCGGGCCGGTGCCGCACTTCTTCCTCACCATCGAGATCGACATGACCCAGGCGATGGAGCTTAGGAAGAAGATCAACGAGCGCTTCGCCGATCAGGGCGTCAAGGTCTCCCCCAACGACCTCATCATCAAGGCAGCCGCCATGGCGCTGCTGCGCCATCCCTGGGTGAACGCCGCGTGGACCGGCGAGGCGATCCGCCAGTACAGCGACGTGCACATCGGCGTGGCGGTGGCGGTCGACGAGGGCCTGATCACGCCGGTCATTCGCAACGCGCACCGCAAGGGGATCACGGAGATCGCGACCGAGGTGAAGGAGCTCGCCGGCCGCGCGAGAGAGAAGAAGCTGCTGCCCGAGGAGTATACGGGAAGCACCTTCTCGATCTCCAACCTGGGGATGTTCGGCATCGAGGAGTTCACGGCCGTCATCAACCCGCCCGAGGCCGCCATCCTGGCCGTCGGCGCTGCCCAGGACAAGGTGGTGGTGGAGAACGGCGAGATGGTGATCCGCAACCGCATGCGTGTCACCCTCTCCTGCGACCACCGCGTGGTCGACGGGGCCACTGGCGCGCAGTTCCTCCAGACGCTGAAGAGCTATCTGGAGGAGCCGATGATGATGATCGCGTGAGAAGGCTATCCGTTATCCGTTATCCGTCTGCACGAAGTTCTCCGGTTGAGAAGTAATGCGGGAAAGACTAGTGGGCCGGCGCCAGGTTTCGGC
>DASVBS010000033.1 GCA_036375715.1 Longimicrobiaceae bacterium
GACACCTGGCGCTCCCCCCAGCTTCTCGACCTCAGGTGGAACCTGGTTCCCGAGAGATCGACCTCCACCTCGTCGATACCCACCACCTCGTCCAGCGACCGCAGCGGTGCGCCGACCTCCTGCGCCCGCCCCCGCAGCACCCCCAGGGCTACCTTCTCCGTCTCCCCGGTGATCGCCGGCACCTCCCGCTTGAAGATCCCCGCCTTCTCGGCGGCCACCTCCTCGATCGACTCGCCGAGCTCCGCGGAATGATCGAGCGCCACGTTGGTAACGACGCTCACCTCCGGGCGGATGACGTTGGTGGCGTCCAGCCGTCCCCCCAGACCCACCTCCACCACGGCCGTGCGCACCCCGTCCTCGGCGAAGCAGAGGAACGCCATCGCCGTGGTGGCCTCGAAGAAGCTCGCCCCGGTCTGCTCGATGAGGGGCTCCAGACGGCGCGCGGCAGCCAGCAGGTGCTCCTCCGCCACCGGAGCGCCGTCCACCTGGATCCGCTCACGAAAAGAGACCAGGTGCGGCGAGGTATAGAGGCCGACGGGGCCCTTTCCCGCCTCCCGCAACACCGACGCGCAGAGGGCGGCGACCGAACCTTTGCCGTTGGTCCCGCCGATGTGGAGCGAACGAAAACGCCGGTGGGGGTCTCCCCCGCCGGCGAGTAGGGTCTCGGTCGTCTCCAGCCCCCACTTGATGCCTCCCGCGGTTCGCCCGTAGAGCCAGGAGGTTAGGGCGTCGAATCTCATCCCGGAGTCGGCGCCTGCCCGTTCCCATCCAGCGGCGGAAGGGCCAGCATGTGCCGCAGAAGGCGCGAGATCTCGCGCTTCAGGTTACGACGGTCGACGATCCCGTCGAGCATGCCGTGCTCGAGCAGAAACTCGGAGGTCTGGAAGCCCTCGGGCAGCTCCTGCTTGATCGTCTGCTCGATCACCCGCGGACCGGCGAAGCCGATCAATGCTCCCGGCTCCGCGAGGTTCACGTCGCCGAGCATGGCGTACGACGCGGTAACGCCACCGGTGGTCGGGTCGGTCAGCACGGACACGTAGGGCACTCCCTCCTCGTGGAGCTGGGAGAGCACCACGGAGGTCTTCGCCATCTGCATCAGGGAGAAGATCCCCTCCATCATACGCGCGCCCCCCGAGGCGGAGACGACGATGAGAGGCTCCCGCTTTTCCAGCGAGCGCAGACCCGCCCGGGCGATCTTCTCACCCACCACCGAGCCCATCGATCCACCGATGAACTCGAAGTTCATGATCGCGAGCTGAACCGGAATCGAGGTCAGCTCGCCCCCTACTGCGAGCAGGGCTTCATGCTGGCCGGTCTTGCGTTCGGCCTGCGCGAGCCGTTCCGGGTACGGCTTCAGGTCGACGAAGCCCAGCGGATCGCCCGAGCGCAGGTCGGCGTCGTGCTCCACCACCGTCCCCTCGTCGATGAGCAGGTTGACGTATTCCGGAGCCGGTAGACGCAGGTGGTACCCGCAGTTGGGACACACCTGCCAGTTCTCCTTCAGCTTTTCACGATAGACGATCTCGCCGCAGGACGGACACTTCTCCCACACATCTCCGGGAAGCTCCCGGCGATCCGTGGCCTGCAGCGGCGTCTTCGGTTTCCTGAACCAGGACATGACAGATCGATTTCAACGTGAGGGGCCGGCAGCAGAACGCCTACGGACCTTCGGCCGACTCCCTTCTAGCTTCTAGCTCCAAGCTTCTTGGCCTCCCCCTACCCCCCCGCCTCCGCCGCGATCCTCTGCACGATCGCCACCGCGACGAGGTTCACCAGCAAGAAGGATCCCCCGTAGCTCAGGAAGGGCAGCGGAATGCCGGTGATCGGCATGATCCCCACCGTCATCCCCGTGTTGACGAGCACGTGCGCGAACCACGAGCCGAACAGACCGAAGGGCACCAGGCTCGCGAACGGGTCGGGCGTGCTCTCCGACACCCGTACGAGCCGCCAGAAGATCAACCCGAAGGTGATCAGGACGGCGGCGACCCCTATGAAGCCCCATTCCTCTCCCACCACTGCGAAGATGAAGTCGGTGTGCTGCTCCGGCAGGAAGGCCAGGCGCTTCTGCGTCCCGTCGAGGAAGCCCTTCCCTGTCAATCCCCCGCTGCCGATGGCCACCCTCGACTGGATCAGGTTGTAGCCGGACCCTCGGGGATCGACGCTGGGATCGAGGAAGACCAGGAAGCGCGCCTTCTGGTACGGCTCCAGCTTGTTCCAGAGGGGGAGCGCCACCGTTCCCGCCACGATGTTGGCGAGCATGATGGTGATCCCCTCGGAAAGGTACGGCTTGTACAGAAACCCCATCGCCATCGCCAGGAGGACGATATATGCCCCCCAGAGCAACGTGTTGATGGAGAGGAACAGGCCGATGACCGGGCTGATCAGAAAGAAGAGGGTGGGCAGCGGGGTGCCCGCCCAGAAGAGCATCGCGATCAGAATCGAGGCGAACACCAGGGCGGTACCGAGGTCGGGCTGTAGCATCACCAGACCCATCGGCACCACCACCACCGCGATCGGCTTCCAGAGCTGCCAGAGCGTTTTGGGCGCCTCCCGCCAGCTGCCCAGCACCCGGGCGAGCATCAGGATCACCGCGATCTTGGCGAACTCGGAGGGCTGCACGCGAATCGGCCCGATCGCGATCCATCCGGATACGCTAGCCGCCGTCCCCGCGCCGGTGCCGATGAAGATGGTGAGCACCAGCAACACCACCGCGAAGGCGTAGAGCGGCTGTGCGGCCCACTCCAGCCAGATCACCGGGATGCGCAGCACGAACGGCGTCGCCAGCATCGCCAGGACGAACCAGAGCAGCTGGTGTCGCCACAGGCCCGGCACCAGGCTCGGGACGTCCACTACGCCCGCGCTGTAGATCATGGCGACCCCGAAGAGAGCCATCCCCACCACCAGGCCGAACAGCACGGGGTCTCCGAGCGGGAGCTGACGACCGCGGATCACGGCTCCCTCCGCGCTCTCAGGTAAACGCGCGGTAGGCGGCCATCGCGAGCACGCCTGCCGCCGCCGCGTAGATGGCCGTCATCGGCGCAACCACGAGCAACTCCGCCGCACCGGAGCGGAAGAGCTCTCGCGTCAACAGCGACAGCAGGGCGTCGTACAGCCACTTTCCTATAAACAGGTAGAGGGCGAGGAACACGTAGCTCTCGCCCGAGAAGATCTCCCTTGAACGCGCCCCGGCGAAACCGAGCGCCGTCAGCACCAGCGCGCTGATGCCCAGGTTGAAGGGCACCATCGAACCATCCACGATCCCCAGCACCAATCCCAACCCGGCGGCGCTGCCCGCGCGAATCTCCCGCGCGGCGAGAAGCAGCGCGACGACCAGCAGATCGGGGGCAAGCTGGTCGAGCCCGAGCCCGATCCGCAGCACGAAGTGGAGGACAACCAGAACGGCGATGAAGATGCGGAACCCCCAACCCGTCGATCCGTTCATCCCCTCTCCTCGCGGCCCGCGTCAGTTGCCGGCATCCGGATCGTCTCGCTCCGTAGCCGGAACCCCGAGCACGGGAGGACCGCCGGGGCGCGGCGTCGACCGCGCCTCGGAGGGCGCTCCTCCCGTGGGTCTTGCTGGTTGGCTGGTGCGCGGCGCGACCTGGCTGGCAGCAGCCGCCGCACGCTCAGCCGCCGCAGCAGCGGCCGTATCCACCGCCATCGACTCGCGCGGCTGGATCCCCCACGACCGCGCGAGGTCCACCCCCGCCAGCGTCTCCTGCGGCCCGCCGAGCACGAGCACGTAGGTCATCTCCGACGGCCCCACCGAGGGACGGATCAGGTAGTTCCGCTGCCAGCTCGTCTCGCGACCCTCGACCGCGGCGACCCGGCCGATCGGGATCCCGCGCGGGAAAACCCCTCCGTGCCCGGACGTGACGATGATCGTGTTCGGCTGCAACTGGACGTGTCGCGGGGTCCCGGTGAGCGCCAGCATCGGCTCCCCTCCCGGCCCGACGCGGGGCTCTACGATGCCGTAGACCTGGCCGTCGAGGGTCATCGCGCTGGCGCGGAATTCAGGATTCATCCAGTCGAACCCGAAGGAGATCGACTCGTCCACGCTGCGCACCTGTCCCACCAGCCCGCTCGGCGCGACGATGGGAGCTCCCGGTCGGACTCCCTGGGCGGCACCGGCGGTCAACTGAAAGTAGCCGTCCGCGGCCCGCCCCGGGATGCGCACGATCTCGGCCGGGACGAACTCCGGCGGGAGCTTCTCCCGCAGTCCCAGCAGTGCGCGCAGCTCCCGGTTCTCCGTCACCAGCGCCGCCTGCCCCACCAGATACGCCGCGAGGCTGTCCCGTTCGGCGCGCAGGCGGGCCGGATCGTCGAAGCTCGCGTGTCGCTCGACCGAGCCCTGCTGCAGCTGCAGCACCGGGCGCAGCACCGTCGCGCGAACACTGCGTGCGATCGCTTCGCGATAAGGCCCTGGCAAGGCAGCCAGGATGCCCGCCAGGGCCAGGAACAGCACGGCGATGCGGAGATCGCGCTTTCGGCCTCGCTCTCCCCCCTCGCCGAGGTACGGCTTGAAGGTGCTCAGACGGTCAACACTCCCCGGTACTTGTTGATGTCGTCGAGAATGCGGCCGGCGCCGCGAACCACACAGGTGAGCGGCTCCTCGTCCACGTGGATCGGCAGGTTGGTCTCGCGGGCGATGAGCTGATCGAGCCCGCGGATCAGGGCTCCGCCACCGGTCATCACGATCCCCCGGTCGACGATGTCCGAGGCCAGCTCGGGCGGGGTGATCTCCAGCGCGCGCCGCACCGCCTCCACGATGGCCTGGATCGGCTCCTGGATGCACTCGCGGATCTCCTGCGAATGCACCCGCACCGTCTTGGGGATGCCGCTCACCAGGTCTCTCCCCTTGACCTCCATCTCCCGCTCATCGCCGGTGCTGAACGCCGAGCCGATCTGGATCTTCACCGCCTCGGCCGTCGGCTCACCGATCATCAGGTTGTAGTTCTTCCGGAGGAAGGTCACGATGGCGGCGTCGATCTCGTCCCCTCCTACCCGGATCGAAGTGTCCGAGACGATCCCGGAGAGGGCGATCACCGCGATCTCCGTGGTTCCTCCGCCGATGTCGATGACCATGTTGCCGGTCGGCGTCTCCACGGGGAGGCCCACGCCGATGGCGGCCGCCATCGGCTCGGCGACCATGTAGACCTCTTTCGATCCCGCCGCCTGCGCGCTCGAGCGCACGGCGCGCCGCTCCAGCTCGGTGATCCCCGACGGCACGCCGACCACCATGGTCGGCTTCAGCTTCAGCAACCGCTTCGAGGTGACCGTCTCCAGAAAGTAACGGAGCATGATCTCCGTTACGTCCACGTCCGCGATCACCCCGTCTTTGAGCGGTCGAACGGCGGCCACTCCCTCCGGAGTTCGGCCCAGCATTCGCTTCGCCTCCAGGCCGATCCCCTTGATCTTCCCGGTCGCCTTCTCCACCGCCACCACCGAGGGCTCGTTCAGCACGATCCCCTCGCCTTTGACGTAAACGAGGGTATTCGCCGTACCCAGATCTACCGCAATGTCATTGACCGGGATGAAGGAGCCGGACCTGAACCAGCGAAAGGCCATGTATTTCTCCGAGTCGACCGCCGGAGTCGAAGAGCCGCGATTCCGCCAGCGGAAAACGCGTGTGATGTTGTGAAACTACGGAATCGCGAAAGCTATGGCCGCCCCCCGCGCACACGCAAGCAGGTCCGCGCTCGCCGCGGGCGCCCTGCCACGCAGGGGACATGCCTGCGCGTGTAGCGTTGCGCGGGATCACAGCTTGCGAGGCTCGGCCAGGGGTACGACATTCACCGCGCCCGGCCCTCGCCGCGCCGCGAGCTTCCGTTTACTTCAGATACCCTCGCCCCCATCACGTCGTGCCGAATTCGGTAGATATCGGACCCGGGATAGCCGACGGGCTCCTACCTTTCCAGCACATATCGGAACTGATCACGCGCGGGGTCCTCCGCGCCGCGACTCCCTTCGAGGAAGATCAGTTGCAGCCGGCGAGTCTGGACCTGCGTCTCGGTCCGGTGGGGTATCGCGTTCAGGCCAGCTTTCTCCCCGGCGAGGCGACGGTACAGGAGCGCCTGGCGGATCTGCAGATGCACGACCCGCTCGACCTCGAGCGGCCCTGCCTCCTCGAGCGGGGTTGCGTCTACATCATCCCGCTCCAGGAAGAGGTCGCGCTACCGCCCGACCTGGCCGCCAAGGCGAACCCGAAGAGCACCACGGGGCGGCTCGACATCTTCACGCGGCTGATCACCGACCGCGCCACCGAGTTCGACCGCGTCCCCGCCGGCTACCAGGGGAAGCTGTACGTGGAGGTGGTGCCTCGCACCTTCAGTATTGTCGTCCGTGCGGGCACGCGACTGAACCAGCTACGCGTGTATCGCGGCCGGCCCGGTCTCTCCGACGCGGAGCTGCGTAGGCTGCACCAGGAAGTTCCGTTGGTCTTCCGGGGAGGCAAGCCGGCCGAAGCCCTCATCGGGGAGGGGCTCTGGCTGACGATCGACCTGCAGGGCAACGGCACCGGGCCGGTGGGCTACCGCGCTCGTCCGCACGGCCTCGTCGACCTGGCCCGCTTGCGGCACTACGACCCGGCCGATTTCTGGGATCCGATCTATCGCTCGCGCCGCGGCAGCATCATCCTGAACCCCGACGACTTCTACATCCTCGCCTCCCGCGAGCGCATCCGCGTCCCCCCTGACCTCGCCGCCGAGATGGTGGCCTACGAGCCTCCCATCGGCGAGTTCCGCGTGCACTACGCCGGATTCTTCGATCCGGGCTTCGGGTACGGCGAAGGGATCAAGGGAACGCCCGGCGTCCTGGAGGTCCGCTCGCACGAGGTGCCCTTCCTGCTCGAAGACGGCCAGATCGTGGCCCGCCTCCTCTACGAGCGCCTCCTCGCCCGCGCCGAGCGCCTCTACGGCACCGGCATCGGCTCCTCCTACCAGCACCAGGAGCTGACGCTGAGCAAGCAGTTCAAGGCGCCTGAGATGTAATTTTCAATTTTGAATTTTGGATTTTGAATTGGGGGTGGGCGGCAGCAGTCAATTACGAATTACGAATTACGAATTACGAATTACGATTCCGGCTCTGGCTCCCGATATCCTGTAGGGGCGCCTCTTGTGGGTGCCCGCACACAGGTGCTGGGGGCGGCGCACATTGGCTGTCCTTTGCGTGGCGGTCCCACCCCGAACGACCGGACACCGCCGTCCGAAACCCTCAACATCGGTGATCGCGCCCACCCGTAATTCGTAATTCGTAATTTGTAATTCGTAATTCATCCTCCTATCGCCTCCGCAGCATCCTTCAAAGGCAGCCCAAACGCCTCCGCCACGCCGGGGTGTACCACCTCGCCGCGCACGATGTTGAGGCCGCGCAGGAGGGCGCGGTCGCGGCGGCAGGCCTCCTCCCAGCCGATGCGCGCGAGCTGGGCGGCGTAGGGGAAGGTCGCGTTGGTCAGTGCCAGGGTGGAGGTGCGGGGCACTCCGCCCGGCATGTTGGCCACGCCGTAGTGAATC